>CAZFRF010000002.1:0-12433 GCA_964521295.1 uncultured Gammaproteobacteria bacterium
ATCCTGAAATGGAAGTCGCGCTTCCAGAGATGGAAACGACCGCCCCCCGGTCACTCCGCTGGATCGGCTTGTTCATCGGGTTCTTGGCCATGAACGACGAAGCGCCCGCCGATGTCGTGTGACACCTCGGGCGCTGCTGGGGGTGGGGTGACCCAACCCGTCGCCGATGGTAGCGCCATCGGTCGGACGTTCAACCTACCGTTGACGCTTCGGCTTGCCGTCCTCCTGTCGTGCATCGCGGCGCATGAGGGAGCGCTCCGGGTCGGTGCCGGGGATGGCGCCCGTCACGCCCGGCCCGATCGCTGGGATGCCCCGCAACCGGGCGTTGTCGCCGCCGAGTGTGGCCGGCCCGTCACGGTGCATTGGCGTGTCCGGCGCGGACTCGTCGAGGGCCTCGCGGATGACGCGCGCCTGGTCGGCGGCGAGCTGCTCGCGCTCGGCATCAGTGCGAATCCAGCCCATCGGCCTCCCGCCTCTCCTGATGCGCCTCGATGTCTTCGGCCAGTCGCGTCAGGATGTCGAGTCCACTGCGGATCTCAGCGATACCAGCGTTCCACCTGGCCAAGTGTGCGGAGTCGGTTGGCGGGGTTTGCAGAGCGGTCATGGTGCCAAGCTCGTAGCCGATCTCGCTGATCGTGTTTCTTAGAGATGAAGCTCTCGTCATCTGGTCACCTCTCGTTTGCGTCTGCATCGAGTAGAGCCTGCCTGAGCTGCGGCGTGTCGTGCTCGATGTGGTGCCGCAGGCGGGCGTTGGCACCGTTGATGCGGTCGCGGGCGCTGTCCCGGCTGATCCCGAGGATCTGGGCGACGCGGCTGTAGCCGCACCCGTCGACGTGGAGTCGCCACGCGTCGAGCTGCGGCTTGGTGAGGGTGAGTGCTGCGAGGCGGCGGATGCGTGCTTGCGTCCACTGGTGGCCGGCCGTGGCCTGGCCAGCGGTCACGCAGCCTCCGCGGCCGCCGGCCGCCAGTAGCGCACGGTGGCGCGGCCGGCCGGTTCGTCTCGGAGCAGGCGCCCGTCGGCGCCGGCGGCGGTGAGCGCCTTGGCGATGTACTTGCTGGAAACGCCGCAGCGTTCGGCGAGCTCGTGGCGAGTGCAGGCGTCGTCACCGATGGCGTCGAGGATGCGCTGCTGCATGTCCTCCAGGTACCGGTCGCTGTGTCCGCCGGGAGTGCGTCCGGTGCGCCGCACCGGTGGCGGCGGGAACATCTCGTCGACGAGCGCCTGGCTGCGCTCGTCGAGCGTGCGGCTGTATCGGCCCTGGGCGTGCCATGTGTCCTGCAGCTGGTCGACGCGGCGCACCGGCATCACGCGACCTCGCAGAGGCTCGCGAGCCAGCTGGTGGTCCGGCCGTCACCGAGGTCGATGCGCACCGTCCACCAGGCGTCGTCACCGTGCGTGTGGTGGAGCTGGTCGAGGACCTTGCCGACCTGGTGCAGGCGGGTGTTGCGGACGGCCTTGCCGACAGTGAATGGGCACGTCGTGGGCACGGGGCGCCTCCTGGGCTCGGGGAAGGAACGGGGAATGAGGGTGAGCTGGGTCATGCGTTCTCGCGGACGGGTGGGAGTCCGACGGCGTCGCTGCACCGTGCGCACGGCATGCGGCCGATGCCGGGGCCACGGAGCCACGTGACCGGGTAGGCGGGGTGATCACCGCACACGCTGTCGACGACCTGGTGCTTCCACGGCCCGGCGAGGCGCGGCGGGAGCCGGAAGGCGTGGAGGGCGCGACCACCGTGGACGCGCGCCCACCGGATGCTGCTGTCGCTCACGCCGCGACGACCTGGCGGGCGGCGGCGGCCTTGGCGCGGGCCGCGGCGCTGCCGCGCTCGGTGATCGGGTCGAGGAACGCGGGCTCGTGGCTGTTGGCGAACCGCTGGAGGGCGTCGCGCTCCCACGGCTCCAGGCCGTCGGTCTGCGTGCCCTGCCCGGCCGACGCGGTCGACGGCGTGCCGGCGTCGGCGATGCACCGCTCGAACTGCTCGAGGTCGCCGTAGACGAGGTTCGGGCGGAACGTGCCGCGCCACCACCGGTCAGCCGGCGGCGTGTCCAGGAGGCGCTGGATGATCCGGCGGTGGTCGGCGAGGGTGAGCTCGGGGTGAGCGGTGATCGCGGCCCGCACGCGGTCCCGGAGGACGGCGACGCTCCACGACCCGTTCATCAGCTCGTTGACCGTGGCGACGACAGCCTCGACCGATGCCTCATCCGTGCGCGCTGCTGCGGCAGCAGCTTCTACTTCATCCCTTCGTACAAGACTCCCCTCATACAAGCAGCCCCCATTCTGGGGACTGTCACAGCCCCCATTCTGGGGATCGTCACAGCCCCCGTTTTGGGGACTGTGACTGTCCTCGTTCTGGGGCGTGTGACTGTCCCCGTTTTGGGGACTGTCGGTGTCGGGGATGCGCATCAGCGAGCGCACGACGTTGGCGGGGGCGTAGGCCACCACCCAGTAGACGGTGGTGCGGCCGGCGCGGCGCTCGGACATCGTCGGGCGGTGTGCGATGGCCAGGAGTCCCAGCTCCAGCAGCGAGGCGATCGCGCGCTCGACGGCGCCGTGGCTCTCACCGATGGCGGTGTCGACGCCTGGGCGCTCACCGGCGGCGTCGCGCTGCCTGGTGCGGAGCCACACCTGCCCGACCTCCAGACCGCCGTCGCGCTGCCGGTCGTCGGTCACGACGTACTTGCAGGCGTAGGCGTAGACGAGCTTCGCGGTGGGGTTGACGTCGGTCCTGGTGAGGACGTCGCCGTCGAGGAACACGCCTCCGATGCCGTGACGGGTGGTACGGCTCACGTGAGGAACCTCGCGATCGCTTCGGGGTCGTCGGGGAGGGTGGGCATCTCGCAGCAGTCCCAGCAGTCGACGACCTGCACGGTGCCCTGCGGGAGGTGCGGGAGCTGGTGGACGGGCGCGCCGCGGTAGTGCTTGATGCCGAGCAGGCGCGGCCTGCCGGGTCGCTGGAGCTCCACGAGCAGGGCGTCGTGCATCTCGGCGCTGAGCTGGACGACCAGGCGCGTGCCGGCGCACGTCGTGCAGCCGTGGCGTGCCTGCTTGGTGCCGCGGTGGTGCATCGCGACGAGGAGTGCGCGGTCGACGCGGTCACGGATGCTCACCGGACACCTCCGGTCCACATGAGGGCGCGGCGGTCGACGACGTGCAGGGCCTCCAGCGTCAGGGCGGCGCGCTGCTGCGGCATGTGGATCGGCTCACCGCGCTCGGCGCGCTCCAGGTCCAGCTGGAGGAAGTGCAGGAGTGTCCGGATCTGCTCGACACTCATGCCGCACCGTCCTGGCAGGCTTCCTCCTGGCGTGCGGCGTCCATGTAGGCGACGGCGAACAGGATGTGTTCGCGCGCGAGAGTCCTGAGGGAATCCGCGCTGTGGCGTGCACGGTCCGTCACCCGGTCGGTCAGATCGATCAGGACTTGGTACTCAGCAAGCTCCGCGGCAATGCGCTCTGGGTCAGCGGCCGCGGAGCGCAGGACGCTCTGCGCGCTGCGCGCGGCGTCCCCGGCGGCGGTGCGGAGTCGAAGGGTGTCCATCACCGCAGGCTCCTTCCGCACACGGGCCACGGCCGGCGGCCGCGGCGGTCGAACAGCTCGACGGTGGCGAACGCCATGGCGTACGGGTCGGTGCGGTCGAAGCCGGCGCGCCCGAGGCGCGTGGTTCCCCACGTGTCGGCGTCGAACTGGCCGAGGCCGACGTACAGGCCTCCGGGGCTCGCGGCCTTCGGGTTCATCGTCGCCTCGCAGGTGAACAGGCCGACCATCGCGGGGCGGCTCGCGCCGGTGACGGCGGCGGCGAGGCTCACGGCATGGGCGACGGTGGGGCGGAACCGTCCGGCGGCGTGCAGCTCCCGGATCTCCGTCCTGAGGGCGCGGCGCTCCGCGGCCCACTGGCGACGCTCGTGCTGCAGCTGCTGGCCGATGGTGCGGGTCCGGGCGGGGTTCACCGCGATCCACGCGTGGAAGGCCTCACGGGCGGGGATTGCGGGGAGCTGGACGCCCCACACCTGGAGGGCGTGCGCGCGGTTCGCCTGGTCCATGAGCAGGAACGCGCGGCGGGTGTGGCGGGCGCACTGCTCGACGCGGCGCGCGCGGGCGCGGGGCATGGTGGCCCGGCACGCGCGGAACGTGCCGCGGACGTACGGGTTGACCTGCTGCTGGTAGCTGTAGGTGCCGTCCGGAAGCGGGTCGAGGCGCAGCCGGCGGCGGATGACGGGGACCAGGTCGCGGGCAAGCGCCTCCGCGGCGGCCTCGTCAGCCGGGTCGTCCTTGCCGCGCGCCTGGACGGCGTACGACACCAAGTGCGCGACCTCGTGGCCGAACACGGCGGGGAGGTCCCGTCCATCGCCGACGGCGACGAACGGGTTGATGCGGACCACATTGCGGTTCACGTCGGCGACGCCGTCGAGGCGCTCTCCGTCCGTGGTGACCGGGACGTCCCACGGCAGGTACTCCCACCGGGCGCCCGCAGGGGCCGGGAGGCCGACCGCACGGAACGTGGCGAGCGTGGCGCGCCACACGCGGTCGGGGCTGGCGCTCACGCCCGTGAGGTTCGGTGCGATGAGGCCGGCGAGCGGCTCGGGCGGCGGCGGCGGCGCGCCTGCGGCGCGCGCGCCGACCGCGGCGGCTGCGATGGCTACGAGGCCGCCGGCCAGCAGCACGCTGTCGATGTGGACGCGGCGGCTCATGCCTCACCTCCGGGCAGGCGGTACTGCCAGCGGCCGTTCTCGTCCCTGGCGCGGACCAGCTCATCGCGCTTGCCGCGCACCTCCGGGTCGTTCGGCAGCTTCACGGCGCCGATGCCGGTGTCGGTGCTCACCAGCCCACCGCCGTCCGGACGTGGCGCTGGGCGCCGGCCGCTTGGTGGTGGCGGACGCGCAGGGCGTGGGTGGCGGCGGAGCGGTCGAGCGCGCGGGCGTGGCGCTCCAGCGCGTCCCAGCGCGCACGGTCGCGCAGCGCCTTTCCGGAGGCGTAGTCACGGCGAGCGATGGCCGAGAGGGTGCCGGCGTGCCATCCGGGGTGGGCGAGGATGGACAGGGCCTTCGGGTAGCCGCTGGCGAGGATGCGGCGGCGGCGGTTCGGTGCGATCCGCTCCACCGCCGTCCGGACGTGGCGCTGGGCGCCGGCCGCTTGGTGGTGGCGCACGCGCAGCGCGTGGGTGGCGTCGGACCGGTCGAGCGCGCGGGCGCGCTGCTCGGCCTTGTCCCAGGCCTCGGTGCACGTCGGGCAGACGCCGTCGTCGAACCGGCGGCCGGTGCAGTACTCGTCTCCGCAGATGACGCAGTCCTGCTCGTGGTGCTGGCCTTCGGGGTCGTCCTCGCTGCAGACCCAGCACCAGGCCGCGTGTGTCTCACGAAGTGACTCGGGTGCTGTCCGCGGGCGGGTTGCGGCGGCGGCGGCTGCGGCCCCTAGGGCTGCGGGTTCTCCTCCTCCACGTGCCCCCTGGTGGACAGTGTTTTGCGCCTTTGCAAGCAGGAGGTCACCGGTTCGATCCCGGTATCCTCCATCCGATGGAATAGCGTGTTCTGAGTCGGGCACGACCCCTCCGTTCAGGCTAAGTGACTCACAAAGTGACGTCGCGTTCTGGGTTGTCCCGCTACCATCCGGCCGGAAAGCGCCCGTCTGTGGGGCGCGCCGGGTGGGGGTGGTGGCGGGGTGGCGTCGATCAGCCGGGAGGACCGGCCCAGGAAGCCGTGGCGTGTGCAGTGGAACGAGCGTGGTCATCGCCGGACCCGCCGGTTCGCCACGAAGCGGGAAGCCGAGAAGTTCGTCGGTGACCTGGCGCGCGGCCACAACCCGGTCGGCGCGAGCGTGACCGTGGGGGCGTGGCTGTTGACGTGGCTGCAGAGCCTCGGCCCGCAGTGGGAGGACAAGACCTTGGAGGACCGCTCCACCCGGGCGGACCGCTTCATCGTCCCCGCCCTCGGCGGCATCCGCCTCAGGGACCTGACCCGCCGCGACGTCCGCGACTGGCGCACCGACCTTCAGCGGGTCACGACCGACAAGCAGGCGAACCGCGCGGTCCGGGACCTCTCCGCCGCCCTCACCGCCGCGGTGAACGACGAGATGGTCGCCATGAACGTGTGCCTCGGCCTGAAGCCGCTGGATGAGCAGGAGCCGGAGCACCGCGCGGCGGAGCTGTGGGAGGTCGAAGGGATCCGCGCGGCGATGCGCACGCCACGGGACCGCCTGGCGGTGAGCCTCATGGCCTACGGGGCACTGCGGCCCGGGGAGATGCGTTCCCTGCGGTGGCGGGACGTCATGCAGGCGACGATCGTGGTGCGTCGTGGCGAACGCAGGAGCGGGTCGACGAAGACCGGCCGGAAGGGTGCGCGGAGCGTCCCGATCATCGCCCCGATCCGTGAGGACCTGGAGGCCATGGGCCGCCGGCCGGGTGACGACTTGGTGTGCGGTCCGATGGACGCCGACTCTTGGCGGGAGAAGAACTGGGGTCCGGCGAAGCTCATGGTCGGGTCGACGGCGACCCCGTACGACCTGCGCCACACCGCCGCGTCCCTGTGGATCGCGTCGGGCCTGAACCACCGTGAGGTCGCGCAGCTCCTCGGCCACTCGACCCCGGCCCTGACGCTGAGCACGTACGGGCACCTGTTCGAGGAGGCGCAGCTCGTCGGTGGGGAGTCCGTGGAGGACGCGGCCGCCCGGGCCAGGGCGGCGGCGGCGGCGACCCTCCACGAGATCATCGCCCGGAACATCGTCGCGGCGGAGGCGCGGTTGGAGGCGGCCCTCGCCGCCGTCGACGCGGCACGGACTGCTGGTGAGCTCGAGGCGGCACGGAAGGAACGGCGCAGCGCGAAGTACCAGCTCCGCACCCTCCGCGCGCACCCGGCGGCCAGCGGCTGACCTGGTCACGATCCCTCGCGTGGTGGCGGGAGCAGGCCAGCGACCCGACCGGTCCGGTAGGACTCTGCGACGGCCGGCAGTGCGTGGTCAGCGACGCGGGACCCGTCAGGCAGCACCAGGTGGGCGAGGAACTCCTCCTCAAACGTCGTGATCCCGGACTCCACCGCTTCGAGCTTCGCCTTCACGACGAGGGACAGGGCGCGCCGCCCGGGGTGGCGACCGGGGTGCGGGCCGTGCCGAGCTCACCCGTGGTGCGGTGCCGCACGCGGGCGCCCTGGGCGAAGAACACGGGCGGTGTCGGCGCGGGCAGGCGGAGCGCGAGCTGCATCTGGGTCATCGCGCGGCCCCCTTTGCACGCCAGATTCGCGACACGACCGGGGATGCGACCCACTCCAAGACGAGCACGGGGGCCGCGACGACGAGGAACACCCGCCACCGCCACCCACCCCGTTCGTGCACGCGGCGGATCCACCCCCAGAGGCGGGGGTGGGCACCGACCTGCCACCACCGGTATTCGCTCACCGCACGTCCCCGTGTCGGTGTGGACGGTTGGCGATGCTCCACTCCCGCACCTCGCGGATCGCCTGGTTCAGGTCGACGTCGAGTGCGCCGGCCAGGTCGCAGACGCGGAGGACGATGTCCGCAAGCTCCGCGGGGAACCCCTCCGGCTTGCCGTCCACCTCGCGGTAGTGCATCGACGGGAACTGCTCGTCCTTCCTCCAGTCTCGGAGGGCCTCGCTCACCTCCTCATGGACAAGCGCGAGCGCCTCCGGGACGCGCGCGACGTGCTGTGCGTACGTACCGGGCCAGAATCCATGCGAGACGACGTAGGCGTGGCATGCCTCGACGAGCGCTGGGATCTCGTACACCTCTGGCTCGCTCATGCTGCGACCTCCTCGCGGTCCTGGTGGTGGTGGACGCCGTGCGCGGCGCGGGCCTCGGCGGCGGCGGCGCGGGCGGCTGGTGAGCCTTCCTGGTCGATCTGGTGCAGGTGCGCGTCGACGCCGCCGCTGTTGGCGTGGCGCTGCAGCGCGTCGCGCTCCCACGCCTCCAGACCGTCCGTCGGTGCGCCGGCCGCGGTGGCGGGCGCCGCGGGCTGCTCACGGAACTGGCGGCGCGCGGCGCCGTCCAGCTCGTGCACCTGGCCGTCGATGACGGCGACCACGGTGGGGTCCGGGGCGTCCGCCCATGCGGTGCAGTGCCAGTCGACGACCCGGCCACCGAGCTGACGGGCGCACGCGAGCCAGTGAGTCCTCCAGGGCAGGATCTCTGCGCCGTGGAATGCCCGCGAGAACTCGGCGCGGTCGCGCTGCATGAGCCGCCAGATCACCCACGGGTCGATGACGTCCATGAGCGTGCACGTGGCGGCGTGGCGGGCGCCAAGACGGCGGCCGCAGGCGCGGCATCCCTGGACGCTCATTCGCTGGCCGCCTGGTGGCGCGCGAGTCCGGCCTGGCGTGCGGCCTGCTGGTCGCGGGCGTAGGCGAGGACGGCGACGCGGTCCCACACGAAGCCGCCGCCGGGGCCGCGGCGCACGGGGCCGAGCTTCCCGGCGACTGAGAGCGGAACGATGCGGCTCTCGGGGACGCGGAGGATGCGGGCGGCCTCGGTGCGGCCGACGAACGCGGCCATCACCGTGCCGCCCTGGCGGCGATGATCTCCTTGGCGGCGGCGGTGCACGTCCCGGGCGCGCCGTACTTGCTGGCCCGGGGCGGCGGGAGGCGCCGGGGGCCGTCCGGGCTCGGGAGGCTCGACGCCAGGATCCGGATGCGGGTGCCGACCTTCATGGCCATCAGCTCGCCGCGCTTCACCATCCGGTAGACGGTCTTTTCCGAGCACCGCAGCTCCGTCGCGGCCTCCGCCGTGGTGAGGTAGCGGCTGCTCGTGGCCGGCCTGGGCGCAGGCGGGCTCGGGAGCACGGGGAACACGGTCCGCACGACCACGTTGCGCCGGGCACGCTGCGGCCGGGGCGCGGGTGCAGACGCGGTGCGGGCGGCGCGCTTCCGCTTCGGACGTCGTGTCGCCCCCGGGTCGTCCTCGGGCACGAACGTCTCATCGGTCAGGTGCCTGTCGCGTGCGGTGCTCACCACACCGGCTCCGTGTCGTCGTCCTTCGCGGCGGCCGTTGCCGACGGCGGGACGCTGCCGAGGCGGTCGATGAGGTGCTGGGCGAGGCGCCGCATCCGCTGGTTCGTGTCGGCGGCCCGGGCGAGGAGGACCTCGAGGCGGTCGGCGCGGACGCGCTGGTGCGCGGCCTGGGTCATCATCACCTCGCCCCAGTCGCGGAGGCGCTGGACCTCGGCGCGGAGCTCCTCAACCTGGTCGACGACCCTGAGGCGCCGGGTGTTGCCGGCGGGGTGAGTGCCCTGCACCCCGCCGGCGTCGTCCCCCGCGTCGCCGCGGGGGATCTCGGTGCGCTCCATGGTCACCCGAACCTCCACACGGGGAACGCCCCGGCGTCCCCCGCGTCGCACTCCCGCCAGTACGGCTCACCCGAGGTGATGTCCACCCCGGAGCGCCGGAGGATCTCCTCTCGCTCATCGGGGTCGGTGACGAGGTGCATGTGCACGCGCTGTGCGGAGCGAATCAGGTCGCGGCGCTCGCTCTTGCCGAGAGACGTCCACGCCATGACCCGCGCCACCGCGTCGCGCAGCGTCGGGGCGTACTCCTGCGGGAACCACATGACCTCACCGCAGTCGCTCTCCAGCACGCACTCCCGACTCCAGCACTTCACGGGAAAGGTCTCGGTGGTCATCCGGTCACCGCCGGCCGCACGGGGCGGGGGCTGGAGGCCAGGCAGTACGTGCGGCCGCGGACGATGACGCGGAACCGGCCGGCGGGGCAGCGCCGCACCTGCGTGCTGCTGGCCCGCAGGCACCCGCGGCGCACCAGGGTGTTGTGGCCGGCGCCACGTGCGCGGAGCTGCTTGCAGGTCAGGGCGGCGCGCGTCACCTGGGTGGGGACGGGGGTGATGGTGACGACGGGGAGCGGCGGCGGCGGGGGGTCGAGGCGGGCCGGGGTCGGCTCGGGCTCCGGGCTGGTCTGCGGTGCGGGCGGGGTGCAGTTCACGGGGGTGGTGGCGGTGCCGGTGTCCCTGGGGACGACGGGTCCCCACGTGGCCCGGACCTCCACCACCCCGGTGACCCCGGGCGTTGCGACGGGGAACGTGGTGGTGCCGGTGACGGTCTGCGTGCCGGCGGCGACCTGGCGGCCGGCCTGCGTGATGGTCCACGGGACCTGGTGGGTGCCGTTGAACCCGGTGAGGGTGACCTGCACGCCGGTGGTGGTGCACGTCGCGGCGACGTTCGCGCTGGCGGCGGCGGGGATGGCGAGGGCCGCGGCGGCCGCGGCGGCGATGAGGGGGCGGCTGGTCACGACCAGGTCTCTCCGTTCTCGAGGTTGGCGATCTTCCTGAGGTCACGCGCCGCACGCTGGGCAGCGTGCGCGATGGCCGAGGCCTCCTCTGCAAGGTCACCGAGGTTGGCGAGCGCGTTCGCGACCGGCGTCGCGGTCTTGCCGTGGGAAACCAGCGCCTGCAGGCACCGGACCAGGCACTCGGTGGTGTCGATGCTCCCGGCGCGCATCAGCGCGCGCGCCAGCTCGGCGTCGTGCGTGATGGCGGCGGCCGCGTCGATGGCCTCATCAACGTCGAGGCTCAGCATGAGCGCCGTCACGACCAGGTCTCCCCGTTGTCGGGGTTCGCGAGCCACTGCTGGATGTGCAGCACGGCGGCGGCCTTCGTGGGGTAGCCCTCACGGCCGCGGCCCGTCGGGGCGTGGTGGGAGAGGCGGCTGGTGATGTACCAGCGGCCCGGCGTGGTCATCCCGAACTCGCCGTTGGCCTTGCCCTTGACGATCGCGAGGACGAGGGGCTCGGCGAGGTGGCCTTCCTCGGGGCGGGCGGGGAGCGTCACGGTCGTGACGTAGTTGCCGGTCCGTTCGTTCTTGACGAGGCTCACATCGGGCAGGCGTCTTGTGGTGAGCATGGGGTACGGTCTCCCTACTCGGACCGGGGCGCGGGCGTTCCAGGCAACGCGTCCCGGTCTGTGGTCTTTTCCGACGTTCCGTGTGGCGCGCGGCCGTGAGCGTCGGGTAGGTTCGGCTCATGGGCACGCTCATGGATGAGCGCATCAACAGGCAGGCCAAACGCGTCCGCGAGCTTGACCACGCGCGAAATGCGCGGGTCGTACTCGCAAATGGGTCGGCGCTCGTCGCGTTCGATGCGCTCGATTGTGGGCACGCTGACTCCGGAGCGTTCGGACAGCTCCGCCAGGCTCCAGTCGCGTTCCTTGCGGTGGGTGCTCACGTTCAACATGTCGGCAGCATACCCATCAACCTTGAGGGGCGTCAAGTCTGATGGCCTATGTGCATCTCGTGCTGGCGCGCCGTACAGCGCGAGCAGGTACGTGAACAACGACTGGGCCGGCGACTACACGTCGTGGACGATCACCAGGTCGGTGTTCAAGGCCGGTTGACCGCACTGGTTGACGCCGTCCGGCGTGTGTGCGAAGCTACTTCGCAGTGGATGTTGACGAGCTGAGGGAGGCACTGCGTGCCTTGGGAGCCCGAAGGGCACATGCCGTGCATGAGGCACGGCTGGGATCCGAGGCACGCAAGCTCGTCCTGGAGGCGCGCTCGAAGGGCGTCACGGTGAAGGACATCGCCGCGGAGTTGGGCGTGACCACCCGCGCCATCCACTACCTGCTCGCTGAGCAGGAGGACGCCGCGGAGTAGGGGCGTCGGCAGGAACCCCGTGGGGACTCCCCCGGAGGCTGCGCCAAACAGCCGACGGGATCGACGCCCACCACGGGGCCACGCACACCGAGGGCTAGCTCGGGCGCGTAGGCACCAGCCTACCGTCAGGGATGCCCTCCCTCACGGGAGGCAGCATGGCAGCGAAGAAGATCAAGACGGCGCACGAGCAGGCCGTCGAGAAGGCGTCGAAGGACGTCACCGCATCATCCGTCCGCGTCGAGCTTGCGCGGCAGGAGCTCGCGGCGGCGCAGGCCGAGCTGAAGGGCCGGCGCGGCACGCTGGACGACCTGATCGACGGCAAGGTGAAGCCGGAGGATGTCCTCAAGCCGCCGGGCGCGGCGAGCGTCGCGCCCACGAACGGGCATCTGGCGGCCGCGTGATGGGGCTGTTCCGGCTGCGCCATCAGCGCCCCCAGACCGAGTCGCGCTTGGCCGACGACGCGGCGAACGTGCTCGAGCAGCGCGGCCTCGGCCGCTTCACGCTGCAGGACGGGGCCGGCCGCCCGTGCCTGTTCGGTGGGCTCAACATCGCCGATCACGGGCACTACAGCCACAACGGGGCGAACACCGCGCGGGTCCTGCGTGTCGCCTGGCGGGTCAGCCCGCACTACATGCCGCACGAATGGAGCAATGCGCAGCAGCACGCCGGGCCGGTGATCGGTCGGCTCCGGGACGTCGCCCGGACCGCGCGCGAGGAAGAGCTCGCGGCGGCGCGGGCGCGGGCGATGGGTGGTCCGTTCGCCCGCGCCCGCCAGGTCGAGTCGGCGCACCCGGGCCGCAGGGCGATCGAGGCGCCGCGCGAGCCGCTAGCGATCGAGGACG
>CAZFRF010000002.1:12443-21015 GCA_964521295.1 uncultured Gammaproteobacteria bacterium
TTCTCGCCCGGCAGCGGGGGCGCGGCGGACGTCATCGACGCCCCGTGGTTCCGTGACGAGGGCCGCGAGGTGGTCCCCGCCGGCGGTGGCCTTGAGGACTGGGTCGCCTGATGGGGCGCCTGGGAGACAGGGTGCGGGACAACCTGCAGCGTCGCCGCAACGAGGTTCACATCGCGGAGCAGGGGTTCCCCGGTGGGTTCCCGCTGATGGCTCGCCGCGGGTGCGGCGGGATGCCGCCTGGCGTGCTGTCGGAGCTTGAGCGCGAGCAGTACCAGTGGGAGAAGGCCGAGCGGGGCCCGGCGGAGCGCCCGGGGCTCGAGGAGTGGCTCTGATGATGGATCGTGTCGCGATCATCGCGGCCGTGGTCGGCGGCCTGGGGCTGTTGTGGCTGGTCGTGGAGTTGCGGTCGCCTGTCGGCCCCCGGGTGAATCCCCGGGCGCCGCAGCCCCCGTCGATGGTCGTCGTGGCGCTGCGGGGCACGGACGCCCCGCAGCCGCCGGCCGCGCAGCGGATCGACGTTCACCATCACCACCACCTGGTGGCGGCCGCCTGGCCGTCGGTGCTCGACCGGCGGCGGCAGGCCCCGGAGGTCATCGACGGTGAGGTCGTCGATGCGCTGCAGCTGCCGCGAGGGGGCCGCGCGTGATCGTGGCCCGCATCGACGATGTGCTCGACCGGCTGCCGCGGCATGCGGGGACGGTGTGCTGGGGCGGGTGCTTGCTGTTCGCAGCCGTGGTGCTGTGGGTGCGGGTCGATCCGTTGGCCGTTGTGCCGCTCGCGCTGCTGGCCGGTGCCGTGAGGTTCGCCTGATGGGTTACCTCGACCTGCCCGAGCCGTCTCCGCGGGAGCCGGCATGGATTGAGCGGCTGTGGGACCCGGCGGGCTACCGGGAGCGGAAGGCCGCCTATGAGGACTACATGGCGTCGGTGCCGTACTTCTACAACCCGGAGATCGCCTGGTATGACGAGATCGGGTCGCTGGCCTACATGGCGTCGGAGTGGGGGCTGCCGGGTGCGCCTGAGGTCCCTGAGGATGTCGTCGCCTGGCGGCGTGAGCGTCGATGGGCGTAGGTTCCTGATGGTCGAGCAGGTCGCTACAGCGGCGGTGTTCGCGATCGGCGTTACGGTCGGCATCCGCACAACCCGTCGCCCCTCTGGTGGCGACAGGTCAGGACGGGTTGCCGCGCCACGGCGGCCGCGGTACTCGGTGTTGTGGGACCCGTCGGCCTCCAGGCTGGCCGCGCTCCCCGGTCCGCTGGTCTACATCGTCAGGGAATGGCGCGAGGCGCGGCAGGGTGCGCCTGAGTCTCCTGAACCTGCGGTGAAGGTCGGATGGACCGGGAAGCGTGACCGAGGCGCCGCGCACGGCCGGATCGACGGCTGGGAGACGGGCACGCAGTACCCCGTCCGGGTCGAGGGTGTGATCTCCGGCGCGCCGAAGGCGCTCGAGGAGGCCCTGCACCGGGCGCTGCCCGCCGCGGGGTACGAACGGACCAGCAGCCGCCGCGAGTGGTTCATCGCGCCGCACGGTGATGCCGGGTGGCGTGCCGTTGTGGACCGCGTCGCGGCCGAGTGGAGGGACTGAGGATGGCGGGAGATCCGTTCGCGAGCTTGCGCAGGCTGTCTGACGAGTGGTGGTCGGTGCGCGAGGCGAACCTTGAGCAGGGGGATCCGTATGACCCGGCGGACTGGGCTGATCGGCTTGGGTCGCTGGCGCACCTGATGTCGCACGGCGGTACCGATGACGACGACCAGCAGGGGGTGTTCAGGTGAGGCTCCAGGTTGAGCACATCCATGCGCGGCCGCGTGGTGTCGCGCCGTGGTGGTTCTGCCGCGGGTCGGCGTGGGTCGTGGTCGCGGTGTGTCTGGCGGTCGCCTCCCAGGGCGCGCCGTTGGTCGCCTGGTCGGTGGCCGTGGTGTTCGGGTCGGCGGTGACGCTGGCGTTGCTGCGGTGGGTGCCGGGCCTCGCGGCCCTGGTGCTCGCGCCGCGCCGGCGCACCGCCGCCGTCCCGCCGGCCGATGCCGAGGTGTGGGAAGCGCCGTTCCGCGATCGGGATGGGATGCGATGAGCTTGCACGACTCTATCGGTGACGTGCTGGCCGACCCGTTCGCTGCCCGTGACCTCGAGCAGCGGCGCGGTCACATGCGCGACCAGGGGTTTGGCTGGCCGCTGATCGACGGGCTCGCCGGACCGGCGGACCGCGACGACCCGTTCCGGCCGAGCACGGCGGAGCGTGCCGCCGGGGCGCAGTCGCTCTACTGGATCGAGCGGGAGGGGCTGGAGTTTTGACGTGGCCGCCGCGACTTGGTGGGCCGGTGATGATGGGTGGCGTCGGTGTGCTGCTGATCCTTGCGGGCCGGTACTCGCATGGCGGGATCCCGATCCCGGTCGGTGATGGTGTGGATGTCGGGTGGGTGACGATCCTGCGCGGTGTTCTGCTGGTGCTTGCCGGGTTCGTGGTGCTGCACCTGGTCGGCGCCGTGGTGTCGGCCGTCAAGGCTGCGACTGGGGAGAACCGGCAGGCGAGCATCGGTCAGGGCATTGCGGTGTCCGGGTTGTTCTGGTTGGCGAGTGACAAGGCGGAGTTGGACAAGCGGGCGATCGGTTGGACGGTTGCGGGGTTCGCCGGGCTTGTGGTGCTGGCGCTGTTGCCTGCGTGGGTGTGGGTTGGTGCGCAGGTCGCGGGTGTCGGGTTGCTGGTCGGGATGGTGCTCGGTGTGCTGTGGCCGGAGTTGTTCCCTGAGGTGCCGAGGTGGGCGCGGTTTGTGCCGTGGCTTGAGGGTCGGGAGCGGGCGGCGCGGCCGGCGGAGGGTGACCCGGGGCGGGACGCCAGGAAGATCAAGCGGGAGTGGCGGCCGACGGTGCTGGATCTGCTGTCGAAGGTCGAGGGCGGGCCGAGGGGGAACGGCCCGAAGCCGAAGGTGCCGAAGTTGATCGGTTTGCCGCGGGTGACGCACCGCGCGGTGAGCGTGACGATTGAGCCGCCGGACGCGTGGCCGCGTGACTACGTGTCGCAGTTCGGCGGGTGGCTGCTGCACCGGTGGAACGGGAAGCAGCTGGAGATCGGGAACGCTGAGGCGGGGCGCCTCTCTCGACGGCGGATGACGATTGACATCGTGCTGGAGCCGATGCCCGACACCCTGCCGATGCCGAGTCCGATCGTTGTGAGTCCGCGGGGTGGCGTGCCGCTCGGTGAGGACCTGCTGGGAAACGTCGTCTACCTGGAGGTCGGGCCGCGCGGTGTGCCGCACGTCTTGGTGGCCGGGACGTCGGGGTCCGGTAAGTCGACGGGGATGCGTGGGATGGGGCTCGGCCTGGTCGCCGCGGGCGCGGAGGTGATCGGCATCGACCCGAAGGGCGAGGGCGATCTTGAGGGGATGGGTGCGTCGCGGGTGCTGTACACCGCCGCGGAGTGGTGCGACCACTTCCTGTGGTTGTTGGATGAGCAGGAGAAGCGGCGGGCGTTGAAGCGGCGCGGTGAGGACTTCGGCCGGCCGATCGTGTCGATGATCGACGAGGTGATCCAGATCGCGACGGGCCTCGGCGCCCGGGACACCGCTGAGCAGAAGCTGCTGGGGAAGGCCCACAAGGGGTACGCGCGCGCCGTGTTCATCGGGCGTGGCGTCGGCTTGCACCTGTTCAGCGGCACGCAGCAGGCCAGCGCGGCGGCGTTCGGGAAGGACCTGGGGACCGCGATCCGGAATCAGCACTTGGGCCGGATCATCTTCGGGCGCGGGGCGATGCGTCAGGACGTGGACATGGTGATGGCCGGCCGGCCGATCACCCCGGAGGACCTGGAGCAGATGGTGGAGGCCCCGAAGGGCCGCGCGTGGGTGTCGGGGATGGTGGACAACGGCGACATGCGGATCCGGGCGATGCAGTTCTACTTGGTGCCGGAGGTGCATGAGTCGTTGAGGGCTGATCGTGAGGAGCGGGAGGCGCGGGGACACGACGGCTCGGAGCTCCTCGACGCTGACGGGTGGTCGGGGCAGTCGGAGCCGCCGGCGGATGAGGTCGGGGAACGGCGTGCACTGCGGGACCTGGTCATTGACGAGCTCGCCCGGCATGGGTCGCTTGAGCGTGCCGAGTTGTGCCGTCGGATCAGCGACCCGCCGATCGACGTCTCGACGATGCGCGGGACGTTGACGCGCCTGGAGCGCGCCGGCCTGGTCCGCTTGAGCGGCGGCCAGGGCAACACCCCCGTGGTCGTCCACCTCGCGGCCGAACGGCTCCCGGCCGGAGGCTGACACCGCAGGCGTGGTGCTCGGCCTCTCCGGGCGCCCTGGGGCCCTCTCCGCCCCGGTGCGGGTTTTCGCTAGTCCCCTGGGTGTCTGTCTGGTGCCTGTCTGTGGTCAACACCCCCTACGGGGGGTGACCCCCGCCTGTCCCCAGACATGCCCCGGGGCCGAGCGCACCCGTCCGTGTCGTCGGGGCCCGGGCGTCCGTGAGTCCTCGCCCCCGCTGCGGGTCATCTCCGGCGGGGCCGTCCGGCGCTCGGTGTCCGCCCCGGTGGTGTTGCCCTCTGCCGCGCTCTGCGCGCCAGGCGGTGCGCTCTGGCGCGTCCGTCCCCGCGTCGTGGAGACGTCAGCGGGGGGCGTATCGTCGTCCCATCGGCGCGCCCGTGCGCCCTCCGGTCGGCTCGTCACGACCCGTCGCGTGCTTCGTTCCGCGCCATCGGCGCGTCTCTGAATGCCTCGCCCGAAGGGCGTCGAGTTGCTCGCCGGGGGAGGTGTGGAGGGGGGGCGCCCGCCGCGCGGCGACGTCGGCGGGCGCGCGGTGCGGCTACTTCAGGGGTGCTGCGGGGGGCTTGGGGACGCCCGCCCCGTACCCCTTGGTCTCCTTCTTCCATCGTGCCGCGGCCCACGCGATGCCCCCGACGATGAGGGTCACCAGCGGTGCCTGGATGAAGTCCGGGCCGGGGATTTCGGCGACGACCTCACCCCAATTCACGCCTGCGGCGGCGGCGATCCCGGCGCCGCCAGCGGCGGCGATCACTGCCTGGCCTGCGGCCTTGACCTTGTCGAACATGGGCACGATCTGTCCTCCGTTCAGGATGCGCGGACGAACCAGCGCGCCGTGGCGGTGGTCCTGTCGTCGCGGTGGTAGAGGCCCCCGCCGTTGTCCTGCGACCCACCCGGGCCGGCGGAGGTGTTCCCCTCGATCGACCCGAACGGGCCGCCCGCGGGGACGCTCGTGGTCAGGGTCCCGATGTGCTGCGGGAGGCCCTCACCGAAGTCGAACAGCACCCAGTCACCCGCCCGCGCCTGGTCACGGCGGACGGTCTGCATCCCGTACCGGCGAACGCGCGCGAGGGCGAGGATCGTCGGGCAGTACAGGCCGTTGAACGCGCCGTGCACGAGAGCGAGCTCACCGGTCTGCCCGCCGGCGACGAGGTTCGCGAGCATCACCGTGTACGCGCACCAGGCGTACCCCATCTCGTCAATCGCGTCGCTGACCTCCTCCCGCTCGGCGATCTCCGTCAGGTAGGGGACGCGGTTCGACCCGGCGGGCAGCTCCACCAGGCCACGGCCCGCCCAGTCACGCATGACGGCGAGCGCCTGGTCGCGGACCTGCGCGGGCGTGATGATGGCCTGCCCCCACCCGGGCTTGTACCCGGCGGCCTTCCGGCGCTGCGCGAGGACCCGCATGTCGTCGGTGAGGCGGTCCACACCGAGCAGCAGACGCTGCCCTGCGGCGGCGAGGCCGTCGTTGATCGCCTCACGCCGGTACCCGGCGCGGTACTTCCACGCCCGCACCGCGGCACCGGTCGCGGGCCCGTAGACGCCGTCCTGCTTGACGCGCAGGGCGCGCTGCACCGCGGTGATGTCGCTGCCCCGCATGGGGGGGCTGGCCAGGCGGAGGGTGCGCACGGGCGGCTCCTATCTCAGGGTTCGGCAGGGGAAGGGGTGCAGGTCACCGGCGCGGGCGACGCGCCGCTCGAGCGACGCGCGGTAGGCGGCCCGCTGGTCGGCGGAGAGTCCGCTGCCGGCGAGCAGGTCCCGGGTCGTCTTGATCGCGGCGGCGTTGTCCTCGGCGAGCTGCGCGCGGATCTGGTTGCCGCGCTCGCACGCGCCGACCTGGCCGACGCGGATCTCGGTGGCGACCTGGTTCGTCCACCACCAGACGGTGCCGACCAGGCCACCGGCGAGGATCACGTAGCCGGTGAGCGACAGGGCGAGCAGCCGGCGGGCGTGGTGGCGGGGGATCATCACTCACCACCACCCTGCGAGGTGCCCTGCGATCCTCCCGATGACGGCGGCGCAGGTGGTGGCGGCGGCGATGTCGAGCGCCCGGGCAGTACGCGGGAGAACAGGTCGAGGGCGAGAAGCGGTGGGATCAGCCCGGCGAGGACCAGGCAGCCGAGGACCAGCCACGGGTCCCCGGTCTTGGTCACGACCAGGAACACGAACGATCCCAGGCCCGTGAGGATCGTGATGACGACCAACCAGCGCGGCCGCCAGTGCTGTCCGCCGTTCCCGGTCACCGGGCACCCGCGGCCTCCTGCCCTACACCGGGCTGGGCGTCCGTGACGGGCGCGGTGGGGTCAGGTGGATGCGGTGGTTCAGGGCTCGTGGGAAGCCACGCACGGCATGGCCAGGCCTCCCGGGCGGTGCGGGTCTCCATCGTCACGTCCTCCACTCGGGGTCGGGTTAGGTGGCGGCCGCCGTGCGGCCGTGGAGGTGACTGCTCACGCTGCTGGTGGCGTCGGCCACACCGGCTCAGGGGTGTCGGGAAGGTCACGCAGCGCCTGCCGGTACTCCCGCCACGAGGCTCGCTGGGTGTCGGTGAGCGGCGCGTCGGGCAGCATCACCCAGTCGCTTGCCGCCAGCAGCGCGTCACGCTCGATCCTGAGGGCCGCGGCCTGGTACCGATCGTCCTCCTGGGCGTCCAGGTGCCGCTGGGCGAGCTCCTGGTCGGTGAGCTGCACCCTGATCTCGGTGGGGCCGTCCTTGACGTGCTCGGCGGCGGCGTCCGCCTGCCGTGCGAGGTTCCCCGCGAGCTGCAGGTCACCGGCGCGGGCGGCCTCCAGGGCCTCCCGGTACATCGCTTCGACGGCGTCCTGGCCGACCCGCCCTGAGCAGTCGACGACCACCCGTTCCGCGTGCTCCATCGTGGTCTCCTCCTCCTGGTTTGTCATGGCAGGCCGAGCACCGTCGCGGCACTCCCGGCCGCCCAGTTCCCGGCGGCGGGCAGGATCGTCACCCGGTTGATCGCTGCGTTGCTGCGCCAGAACCCCGCCGACGGGCCCGCCGACAGCGACAGGCTGGAGGTCCCTGCCTTCGCCTCACGGGACCTGACGAGCGCCTTGTTGTTGGTGGCCTGGGCGTAGTGCGGGATGAGCATCCGCACGGGCGCGTACAGGTTCGCGGGTGCGGTAGCCGCCGGGGCGGTGTCGAATCCCCCGGTGGTCGCGAACGACTCGAACCCTGATGCGGTGGCACCGTTTCCGCCGAGGTTCTGCCAGTCGTAGTTCGCGGCGCTGTCGTTGTTGAACCGCTGGATGATGGTGATCAGGCCGGAGGCGTCGGTGCCGCGCAGGTACCCGATGACCATGAGGTGCGCGAACGTCGCGGGGATCCCGGTGAAGTCGAAGCTCGCCGCGGCGGAGGTCAGCAGCGTGCTGCCGAGGGTCACCCATGCGCCGCTGTTGAGGTTGTCGCGGATGCTGGTGTCCCAGTCGGTCTCCGCCAGGGCGTACCCGATCGCGCGGTCCGGGACGGTGGTCCACGTCATCACGGCACCCCGTAGAGCGTCACGCGGCTGCCGGCGACGAAGTTCCCCGCGGCGGGGGTGAGCGACACCTGGGTGATCGCGCTGTTGCTCCGCCAGAACCCCGCCTGGCCTTCGACGTTCAGGTTGCCACTGGCGGTCCCGATCTTCATGACGTGCTGGCTGCTGGACGCCTTGTTGTTGCTGGCCTGGGCGTAGTGCGGGATCGTGATCTGGTGGGCGCTGAACAGGTTCGCGGCCGCGGTGTTGGCGGGGACCTGGCCGACGAGGATCCCGGTCGTCGCGAACACTTCGACGGCTGAGGTGGTCGAGGCGGCGCCGCGGACCGTCTGGTAGTCGTAGTTCGCGCCGCTGTCGCCGTTGAACCGCATCAGGGTGTTGACCGTCGCCGCGGCGGTGTCGCCGCGCAGGTAGGCGACGACCAGGAGGTGCGCGAACGTCTGGTTGATGCCGGTGAAGCTGATGCTCGCCGCGGCGCCCACGAGGGTGCTGTTGGCGAGCACAACCGGGACGCCGGTGTTCAGGTTGTCGCGGATGTAGGTGTCCCACATCGCCTCGGTGAACACGTCCCCGGTGGCCTTGTCCGGCACCGATGTCCATGCCATCAGGTGGCCTCCTGGCTAGTAGGTGAGGACATGCCCCCCGCCGATCAGGCTGGTCCCGAGGATGAACGGCGTGCCGGCGGCGGGGCGCTCCGCGAGCGTCCACGTGCACCGGTGGATCTTCCCGGCGTCGGTGATCTCGTGGGTGATCCGCTCGATGTGGAAGTCCCCGCTGGTGTTGCCCTTCGGTTCGCTGACGGTGATCCGGTCGATCAGCTCGCGGGTCAGGATCTGCGTGT
>CAZFRF010000003.1:0-7582 GCA_964521295.1 uncultured Gammaproteobacteria bacterium
TGAACCACACGCTCCACCGGTTGTGCGGGTCCCCGTCAATTCCTTTGAGTTTTAGTCTTGCGACCGTACTCCCCAGGCGGTCCGCTTAACGCGTTAGCTTACACCACCACTCACTAAAAATACAAAAACTAATTTTAAAATTTATAATTTTCAGCTTTTAATGAATATTCAGTTTAGAATGTTTTAAAAATTAAAACATTTAGATTTCATTTAAAAATTTTAAATTTATAATTAAAAATTATTTTATATACTTAGTGAGTGATAGCTAGCGGACATCGTTTACAGCTAGGACTACACAGGTATCTAATCTGTTTCGCTCCCCTAGCTTTCGTGCCTCAGCGTCAGGAAAATCCCAGGTGCCTGCCTTCGCCTTTGGTATTCCAGTTAATATCAACGCATTTCACTGCTACACTAACTGTTCTAGCACCCCTAACAATCCTCAAGTACGTAAGTATCATATCCAGATCCGAGGTTGAGCCTTGGTCTTTAAGACATGACTTTACGTACCGCCTACGCACACTTTACGCCCAATGAATCCGGATAATGCTTGCCTCCTACGTATTACCGAGACTTCTGGCACGTAGTTAGTAGAGGCTTATTCTATAAGCTGTGAACGGCTTATCAAAAGAAGTTTACGACCCATAGGCCTTCTTCCTTCACGCGGCGTCGCTGCGTCAGGGTTTCCCCCATTGCGCAATATTCCCGGTTGCTGCCATCCGTAGATGTACTGCCCGTGTTTCAGTGCAGTTGTGGCTGATCGACCTCTCAGTCCAGCTACCCGTCATCGCCTTGGTAGGCTTTTACCCCACCAACAAGCTGATAGGACGCAGGCTCCTCTCTTGGCGGTCCGTTAAGACCTTTACTCTTGCGAGACCATGGAAAATTACCCATCCTTTCGGATGGCTATGTTCCACCTAGAGGCAGATTCCTACGCGTTACTCACCCGTCTGCCGGTTGTCCGTATTGCTACGGACCCCCTTGACTTGCATGCCTAAGGCACGCCGCCAGCATTCATCCTGAGCCAGGATCAAACTCTCAAAAAAATTCTGCAAAGCAGAATCTTTAAAAATTGACGAAGTTTTACCCCGATAAATCGAGGATATGACTTCTGTCAGAAATCCCAATTAACTTGGGAAATCCTACCACTTTTCAAAAAGTTGAAAAGTGTTCATCCCTTTAGATTTAAATCTAATGGGATTTACTCATTATTTACCCCATCATGATAGCTACTAAACTAACATATTGGGGCTGTATGCATGTACTATAAATTATTAAGGAGCAATTGCTTTTCTTGGGAAACTAAATTTTTAAGGTTTAGCTTCAAAATCGCCTTTCAGCTAAAGCTTTAAGGTAAACCCATATTTGGTTTACTAAAAGATTAAGCTATATATGTTAAGAGATTTATCCTGAGAACTAAGTTCAAAGGACAAAAAATCCCGCCAGATGCGGGTAAAAAACCTAGCTTCTTGGCGATACGTCTTACATATGTAGAGATATTATACGCACGAACCGAGGCAAAGTCAAGCCTAAATTATGCGGCAAGGCCCATTGACGCAGACGAAGCTTCGAAGATAGCTTGTGGACTAACTCTGGCAATCCTAAGTCCCCAGCCTCCACCCTTAAGTCTTTCCTGATAAACTGCCTCTTCTCCTGTCCAAAATCCATGACCATTTTCACCTAATCCTTGAGGCATCGCCAAATATCCCACCCAATATGGTTTTTCTCCAATAGCATTCGAGACGGCGAAAGTAAACCTTTGACGTGTTTCACGTTCGCGCCTATTTCCCTGCAAATCTAAAGCCTTTTGAAATGAAACGAACGTGGTAACAATTTTATCTGCACCATCAGGAAATTTAACTTTATGCATTTTCGCTGCTTCAATTCCCCATTCAAAATCTTCTTCACCCTCTTGATTATGAATAGGAATATCTTGTGGCCTAACGACTGCTCCAAGGTCTTCTACGTTAAACCCTCCTTTTCCATCTGGAAAAAGCTCAGCTGCATGAATCTCATTACTATTTGGTTTGTTTACATATCGAACATAAGTCAAAAATGTTCTTCCATCAATGCTACTAATTTCAGGATCATATTTACCTATATTTGCTTCCCCTTCTATTAAACTTCCAATGAAATTAAAATTTTGTCCGTTATAAGATTCAAATGCTTGAATTGCACCTCCGGTTGTAAAACAATCCTGATGGAGAATCATTATTGCTCGCTCTTCTCCATCTTTGCTATCCTTCATGACCGCAGGAGCACAAGGTCTCCATAAATCTCCGCCCTCGAAAGTAATTGGTGGCATTAGCTCGTATGCACCATCAATTCTCTGCTTAAAACGTCCCACTTGCCATGTCTCATGATGTGCCACCTGCGGAATTCCCCTAACAGTGCCAATCGACAAATAAATATTATTAGCTCCATCGAAATTTAATAAATCAGCATCTTTCATGTCAGTAGTTGCAATATATTGCGAGGTAATCTCAGGATATAATACTAAATTTAAAGGTTGAGATTCTTGGGTCAAGTAAGGCTCATCTTCAGCCACCATACGTGCTATTTGATCAACCTCCGATCTTCTGCTTGATGCGAAATCAATATTCGTTACGTCTGGCATACATACCATGCTAAAAACATTGTCAAATCGGCCTAATTCTGTGGAGCTCATAAATAACCGTTAATCAATTAATAACTCTCCAGGTTAGGTTAAATCTTGACAAATTTCTGACACATCAAAATAATAATCTAATATCTTCACATTTTCAGTAAGAAAATTAGGTGATATAATCTCCGACATGGAAAAACTTGGACCTACTTTACTCACACAAGACGGTAGCATTTACGGCGAAAGCTATGCAGTAGAGCTTCCAGAAGATGTTGCTCCTCTTTGGAGAAAAGCTTTTGAATTCTTAGGAGATCCTGATGTAAGTCATCGTGATTTTTCAGCCTCACTTACTAGACCCTTTGGAATTTTAGATAGCGGAATAATTTTCGATCAAGTAGTTGAAAATGATAATCATAGAATTACTTTTTTTAGAGGACCTCGTCAAATAGATATTATTATCAATGAAACTTCAGGTACTGCCTGCATTCTAAAAAGAAATCTTAGCCTAACTTCTTAATAATTACCAGATATTTATTGAAGATTAATTTCTTAGAGATAATCTTAACTCCCCTAACTTTTACTGCTTTCATTTCCTGACTTTTTCCCAATATGGAATTTAAATTCAAATTCCAACTGACTAAAATATATTTTCTGCTGATTCTTACCGCTTCTTTATAGACACTTTTATCAGCACCTAATTTGTCAGCACAAATTACCATATCAAAACTATTCATCTTAAAATTCAGTTTTTTATCCTCAAATTTTACTAACTCTACATTACTCATTTTTACCTTTTTAAATTTCTCCTCAAGCACGTTTCCTCCACCAATTATAAGAACGGATCTTACATTAAGAGGCTTAATTTGAGAGATTAAAGAATCTAAATAAAATTCAGAATACTTATTTTTGAGAGGATTTTTTAGCTTAATCTTAAACTTGGACACAATCTCCGATTATATGGTAAGAAAATAGAAATTGGAAGTAAGAAATTAAATAAACTTTTTGATTTTAGCAAAATCTGCATCAAAGTCTTTTTTAAACTTCCAAGGAAAACGTAAAACTGCTGCTGGATGAAGAGTTAAGAAATAATCAACACCTTCTCTAGAATCGATGATCTTTCCATGCTCCTTGGTCACTTGAACTTTTTTTTCCAGGACTCCTTCTGCTGCCACGCGGCCTAATAGAACTACCAAATTAGGCTGAATTATTTCAAATTGTTTCATCAAATGAATTCTTCCATGAGCGATGTCTGCACTCGTCGGGGTTCCTCGATCCGGAAGATATTTAACTGGACTTGTGATATAAACATCCGACTCTTTTAAGCCCATTCCAGTAATCATAGAGCGAAGTAATTTTCCTGATCGGCCAATAAACGGCCTCCCCTCAATTGCTTCAGTTTTCCCTGGAGCTTCTCCGATAAAAACAGCTTTGGCATCGAGTGATCCTTCCCCCACCACTGCCTTACCAGATTTTCCTTCAATGCAGATTTTACAACTTTCAATTTCCTTTGCTACTTTTTTCATTTTATCTTGCTTAGACATGACAACATTATACATTAGTGCTATAATCGCCTACTATGAGTCTAGAAGCAGGCAGACTAAACAAAGAACACGCACTACATGAGCTTCAAATAGTTGTTAATTTAGAGAGGGCTTCATTTAGAGCGAATAATTGGAGAGACCAGGAAGCAGCAAATCATTACAGATTTAGCTTCGTTGATACCATAATTAGAGTCCAAGCTGGTGATCTAAATTCAGTTGAAATGTTTTACGAAACAGATCCTTCCGGATATAGAAAAGTTAGATTAAAGCTTCCAATCGTTTCCCCCGCTCTTAGAAATTTTGAAATGTCCCTAACCAAGCCTTTAAAAGAGCTTGAATTAGCAGAACCCCGAATCAGAGAGGTATTACCTGTTACTCAAGAGGATAGAATACGGGATACACATATGTCTCAGGCACATTACAGAGATATTCGCGGAAGATGGCTGGCTTATCAAGTTCCCGAGGGTATATACAATAACGCTAAAGATAGTTTGAAAAGAAATTTTTTAAATATTTTGGCTGGAATTAAATCTGGAGAAATTGATCGAGCATCACTAGAGATCAGCAAATCTCCTATACCATCCATTACAGAGGAGGGCTTAACGATTGCCTTACCTGCTATTGAAGATGGTGTTAGATTTCCTGAAACCAGAATATTTTTTACAGTTAGAGAACTAGAAGAAATTGACCCAAATGTTACTGCTCTTTTGCCTGAGGCAGGTGCCTAACTACTTCGTAAAGTACGATTCCCAGACTAACCATTACGTTTAAGCTAATATTTACTCCGAACATAGGTAATTCTACGGTAGCGTCAGACTTTTCAAGTACTTCTTCACTCACTCCTGTAGTTTCGTGCCCTACTACTAATGCGACCGGAAGCTTATACTCGAATTCATCATATGGTACTGATCTTTTATCAAGCTCAACAGCTACTACTTGAATATTAGGTATCTCTGCACGTAAATCTTCAATGGCTTTAACAGCAGATTCTTTATAATCCCACTTCACCCATTCTGTGGTATTTATCGAGGCTTTTTTAATTCTCGTATTCGGAGGAGTCTCACTTTCTCCGCAGATAATTACTCTCTCTACAGCCACTGCATCTGCCAAACGAAAAATTGCACCAATATTATAGGTGTCAAGAACATTGTCCAAAATTATATAAATAGGATTTTTCTTAATCTTAGAAAATTCTTCAGGTGTAGGCGCTGAATTTCTAAGCGCCTTAGCTGCTAATTTCACTTGTGGTGAGCTTGTCGAATCCATACCTGTATTATATCAATTAAGCATTAAAAGAATCCAATTTAGCTATCTGCTACTTGCCACACTTCATTTACGAAATATATACTAGTTCCATGAACAATACAGACATTGATTTGGAAGCGATTGCGGCTAGTAAAAATCCTAAAGAAAGCACTGGGGGAAATTTAGGAAAAAAGCATAGAAAACTAATTATTTTCTTAATTCTCTTAATTGCAATTATCGGCCCAGTCGCCGGTATCCTCTTCACGATGATTTATTGGTAATCTTTAGCCATCCGCCACTTGCCACCCGCCACTTGCTATGTATATACTCGATATATGGACAAAAATCCTATAAATCCAGATCAAAACGTTGATCCATTTCAACCACAAGCACCTCAGACAGTGTCACCTCCTTATCAACCACAGCCTTATCAGCCTGAGCCTCAGCCTGTCGCACCACCACCTCCATCGGCACCAGAAGAATACAAATCCAGAAAAATTAAATGGACATATTTATTAATAGTTTTACTAGCAATAATCGTCCTTGCTCTACTTGGTTTTATCTACATTAAAGAAAATCAACCTTCAACTCCTGCTCCTACACCTACACCTGAAGCAAAAACCACTGCCACACCAACTCCTGAAGCTACCTCTTCAGCAGATACATCTGATTGGAAAGAATTTAAAACTCTTACATATACCTTTAAATACCCATCAGAATGGGAACCTACCAACGGAACTTTAGCTCCCAAATCTCCAATTGCTGATAATGTACTGATCTATAAACTCCCAAGGACTGAAGGAATTGAAGTTCCAGTTTCTATCTTAAACACCTATGCGATAAGTATGTATAATTCTTCTAGCCTAGAAAATGTTGAAAAGCTTAGTGCACTTCCTATCGGAGGAAGCTTGCAAATAACAGGAACCAAATATACACGCGTTGCAGATTCACTTGTAGGTGGCGAGCCGGCTCAGAATTATGATGGAACAGCAGTACCAGGATATCCAGCTGAAACTGTTCAGTTCACCAGAAAAACTATAGTACAAGGATCTAACACTTATACTTATGAGTTTGAAGCTTCTGTTAATTCGCTTGATGATACAGATCCTTCACTTATGCTTTTTAATGATTTACTAAGCACAATATCATTTAACAAATAATGGAAAACCAAACTACACCACCAGCAGAAAACTTGCCTCAAACTGAAGCTCATCATGAACATACTTCCAGATCCTGGAAATCTAAATGGCCGTTTTTAGTAATTGCCTTACTTCTTGTGCTAGTAGCTATTTTTGCAGGTCTTTATTTTCTAGGTTCAAATAAATCTTCACAAAACTCACCTTCTCCTTCCCCAGAGCCAGTCGCTTGCACTATGGAAGCTAAGCTTTGTCCTGACGGAGTAACTTATGTAGGCAGAAGCGGACCTAAATGCGAATTCGAAGCTTGCCCGACAGGTAGTGCTTCTTCTTCAGGATCAGTTCTGTTAAATAAAACCTATTCAAGTCCTGATAAATGGCAAATAGATTATCCTGGAAATTACAAACTTGAGACTAGACCAAGCACTCAAATGGGGCCAAATGGAACTGGAACTCCAGTAGTAATTTCCTATCTAGGACCTACGCAGGGATCAGGAACTGAATTTCATGATGGAGTTTCTTTCTCTATCGGGGTTCAGAAAAAACCCGCTAACCAATCAATAAAAGATGCACTTGATGAGTATTCCAAACCCAATCCAGAACTTGGAGGAACTAGAACTGAACTAAAACCAATCACGGTTAATTCACTGTCAGGTTATGAAACTACCACTGAGGGCATGGGAAAGTTTAGATTTATAATGCTCAATTATCCTGGGGATAATACCAAGGTCTACTTGATGTCCATTTTCGCAGACGGACCAGAACCAACTGGTGCAGAATTTAAAACAATTGCTGAAAAAATGGTTGAGAGCTTTAGAAATATATAATGGAAGAAGAAAATTTACTGCCCAAACCACAAACCGACCTACCTCTTCCTGAAAAGGAAATCCCTGCTCACGTAGAATCCACTGAACCTCTCCCTGTCGTAGAGGGTGAAGTGAAAGGAAATAAAGTTAAGTATTTACTCATCGCGTTACTCGCCATATTGGTCCTTGGAGGAATTGCCTTCGGCGCATATGTCATGGGAAAACAGTCTACTCCTCAAATGGCAGAACAAA
>CAZFRF010000004.1:0-4611 GCA_964521295.1 uncultured Gammaproteobacteria bacterium
TCCCAATCCCATTCAAGGCTAAAAACCATGGCTAAAGATTTAAGATCAAATGGTGCAATTCCAAAAGGATTTTCTTCAATACCAGCTAATTTGAAATAAGAGTCTACTAAAGGATAGTCAAAAGCTGCATTAAAAGCGCTAAATACTAAAGGTTTACCGCTTTCCTTGCTTTGTATGGTCAGCCAATCTGAAAATCCAAGCATAGCGCTTCCTGCATCTGGCGCTTCCCGTAAAAGTCTTTCGCGGGGGAGTCCATGTTCTTCGCAAAACTGAAGATTAGCTGGGACGAATCCCAAAGTAACTGGTTTAAGTTCTGAATAGAATGTATCTCCAGTAGGAGTTACAGCACCAATAGCAAGTACGTTTGCTCCATCATATTCTGCGTCTACATCTATCATTTGCTGAGGAGCATTAATTACTATTTCTTTTCCTCTTTTCCAAAGTGCTTCACGTCTAGCAATTTGTTCGAGATCAAGTCCTAATTCTGTAGCCATTGGGGAAATATATCACAAGAGGAAGTAATAATAAAGTTATTTATCAGACAATAAAGATTTGATAGTATCTAAAAACTTCCGTCTTACAATTTTCCCGTTTGGCTTATCTTCATCGTCGAGGACAAGTATGACATCGCTATATCTTTCTTTAAAAATATCAAAAGCTATTTTAGGTGAATAATTTAAATTAATTGTATCGTTACTTTTATCAAATTTATATTTCTCAAATAATTTACATTCGGATACTGTTTTATTGTGAATATCTTTATAATTAGTTGTTATATTTTGAATTAGATCAAGTATGTCTTCAATATCTAAAAAGGATAAGACTTTATTATTTTCGTCCAAATAGACAAGAATCATTTCAGTCAAATATTTCTCATTTTTATTTTGAATAAGTTTTTCAGCAAGATCATCTATTTTTGTGTTAGGTTTAACAATATCATTGTGAAGATCTTCATCGATAAATATTGATAATGGTTTGTTTAAAATATCATGTAAGTTCATTAACTTATCCTTTCAAAACTTTCTTTTATAGCTTTAAATCTTTCAACTAGTTCTTTTTCCTTTTCTTTATCATATTTTGAATTTTCTAATGCATGTAATTCATCAGTTGTTGGGCTTGCCATTCTTCCTGAAAGGAATTGAGAAACAATCGCAGGCCACGTTGCTCCAATTATTAAGCTTTGAACAGGAACAAATGTAGGGACATTTATTTGAAAAACCATAGATATAAACCCACCAACTACGCAATACCAAAGTACTTTTTTCTTACTTATCAACCCTTTTTTATTTTTGAAGGGTTCAAGAATTATATTTCTGTTATCTTCATTGAAGCCAATGAATTTGAAATAAAGCGCAGTAAAATAAGCAGAAGATCCTAGTATTCCTGCCAAAAAGCTAAATAAGAGATTTAATAAATTTGATAAATCTTCAGGTGTCATTGTGAGCCGGCAGGGGATCGAACCCTGGACCAAGAGCTTAAAAGGCTCCTGCTCTACCGCTGAGCTACCGGCCCTGTCCGCCATTGTCTGCGACTTCAGGCGCTGACAGGCGGGCCTAAATGCATCAATGGTCAAATACGCTTTTTTAAGAAGTTTCTTCCAAAGCCAGATTTAAAATATTTTTCTCTTTTTATTGCTTTTTCTTTATTTAAACAAGCTTCGTAATAAATTATTTCAAAAGGCATTCTTGTTTTTGTTGATTCAACTTTACCAGTATTGTGCTCAGTAAATCGATGTTTCAAGTCTGAGCAAAAACCAATATAAAGCTGCTTATCCTTCTGACTTCTTAAAACATATGTATAAAACATTATGTCTAGCACGAATTATATCAGTTTTGAGCTTGGCTTGACAAGTAAAGTTGATTAAATTATTCTTGGCTGAGCCCGCCCGTCACGCAAGAAGAGCTTGCGAAGTCGATGCGGATAGGAAAGGAGGTGAAAAATGTTAGAAGACATAAGAAATAGTTTATTAGTATCCTTAAGCTCGATTACTGAAGCAGTTGTTCTCTATGTGCCTAGATTTATAGCTGGGCTCATTATCCTTATAATCGGTATTATTATTGCTTCCATTATCAAACAGCTTATTCTTTCAGCTGCGAAATCATTGCATGTTGATTCATATCTTAAAAAATATGGAATCCCAGATATAAGAGAAAATTATACTTGGACCAATATCTTGGCTGAAATTGCAAGATGGTTTGTGATAATTATCTTTTTAATCCCTACAGCCGACGTTTGGGGTCTTCCCAGAATAGGAACGCTGTTAAATGAAGTTTTGCTTTATTTACCAAATGTGTTCATAGCGGTAGTGATCGCATTAGTTGGTTTCGTTTTGGCAAAACTCGCTCACGATGTCATCCTGGTTTCCCTAAAAAGCATTACGAAAGAATCAGCGCAAATGCTCGCTACAGCTACTCAATGGGTTATTAATATCTTTGTAATCTTGGCTGTGCTTAATCAATTAGGCGTAGCTTCAGATTTAATAAGAATATTATTTACGGGAATCGTAGCAATGATTGCTCTTGGGGGAGGAATAGCCTTCGGTTTGGGCGGTCAGGATAATGCAAAAGACGTTTTAGACGGCATCAGAAAAAGAATCAAATAAGTTTATTCTGAATAAGCTGAAGGATTGATTTGAGGCTGTTTAAAATGATATAATTAGGCTGTCATTAGCCCCGTTCGTCTAGTGGCCTTGGACGTTGGGTTTTCATCCCAAAAATCAGCGGTTCGAATCCGCTACGGGGTACATCAAAAAGCACAGGTTAATCCCTGTGTTTTTTTTTATGTATATGCGGATGAGAAGTTCACCCTGAGCGAGTTCGTCAGAATGATTCGAATGGGATTCTGCTACGAAGTACAATCTGAAAGCACAGTTTCTGCGCTTTTTTTGTAGTTGCGAGTGGGTTGTATAATGTTCTCATGAAAGAGATAACTCCTAATCCTGATACATTCAAAGAGCAACTGCCAGAAAGAGCATCTCAAATAATTCTTGGTGCTGCGGTAGGAGATACTTTAGGCATGCCGATTGAAGGGTGGACTCCTGAATTAATTTCGAAGTATTTAACCGGCGTAGATCTTCCTCTGAGTGGACCTGAGACACAGAGAATAGTACGTGCTAATCCAGACTTTAGCCTGTTGGATTTCCCTGATGGGAAATTTTTAAATCGTCAAATGGGTAAAGGAGAATGGACAGATGATACCGCGCTTTTACTCGCTGTAGCTCAAGGGTTGATAGATGGTAATGGGTTTAATTTGGATGCTGTAGCCAAAGCTCATGTGGATTTATATAAAAGCATTCAAGATATAGACCCGGATGGAGGGTGGGGCGCGTATGGTAAGACTACTTTAATGGCAATGAAAAGATTGGCAGAAGGTGCCGATCCTAGGCAATCTGGAGTCGATGAAAAATGGGCACAGGGAAACGGTCCCGCACTTAAAACCGCACCGATTGGAATATTGGCTTATAAAACAGGTCTATATGAAGAAGGACTGGAGTTTGCATATGATGTGGGTGCGATGACGCATAAGAATCCAGCATCGATTGCCAGTGGAATCGTTCAGGCACATGCGGTCTATGCATTACTTGAAGGAAATAATAAATCTAATTTTCTAAAAGAATGTGCATTGGTAGCACGAGCTGAGGAAGATGATAGAGAAGAAGGAGGAGAATATCTTGCACCTAAGCTTGAATTTATCGCAGAAAATCCTGAAATGAGTGATGAAGATGCATATAATGCACTTGGAAATAGATTCAGAGTCACCGAAAACTATCCTTTCGCACTGTTTATGTTTAGTAAATATTGGGATAGCCCTGTCGAGGGAATGCTTGCCGCTGTGAGAATGGGAGGGGACGCGGATAGTATTGGAGCGATTTATGGATCGTTGGCAGGTGCTAGGGGCGTAAAGTTTCCTGCAGATTGGACAGATATTTTACAAGATAAAGAGATGTTAATGAATACATCGGATGCTTTGGTAAGATTTAACCTATAGTTTGACATTAGCTTCATGTAGGCATATAATCTCCGCATGACTGAAGCAAATATACCCATTGAGTCACAGCTAGCTCCTGGTTATGAATTTCATCCTGACCTTGCAGGAGAAGGAATACTAGAAGCTATCGCTGCTGCACCTACATATCAAAAACGTGCACATGTAAGAGTTCGTTTCGCAGAAAAAGAAGAGATCTTTGAAACATGGATTGGAGATAGACTCGAAACAAAAAAAGTAGTTAAAGTAGGGAGCCCTATTATGATTAATCCTAAGGGCGAAGAATATCCTACTCAGCCTGAAACTTTTACTAAAAGATACGATGTGGATCCAGAAAATCCAGGTTGGTATTTCGCTAAAGGAAAAGTAAAAGCAATTAAAAATCCTTGGGGAAAGCCGATCGTAATTATTTCTCCTTGGGGTCTTATGTATGGTGATGAAAATTGTCGTTTAGCTAGCACAGCCGATTTAGAAACAAATGAACTTGAAACTCCAGGAAAGGTTTATGTCATCGACCAAATAGGTTGGGATGGAATTTATCATCCGGTCGAGTAAATTTGCTACAATTTATTAATGGAAAAGTTTAACAGGGCAAGCTTAATACGTGAAGAATTTAGATCTGTACTT
>CAZFRF010000005.1:0-3999 GCA_964521295.1 uncultured Gammaproteobacteria bacterium
ATGGAGCAAAAGCTCTGAAGTTGTTATCAGCAAGGTATGCAGCCTTCTGAAGAAACAGGTTTTATAATTTTTGACAAGTTTCTCGTACATACAGAATGACTTTATTAATCGACGAAGTCGCATCATTAAAGCAGTTAAAAACTGCTTGGCATCATGTTAGAAAAAATGGAGCTGTAACTCCTGGAATTGATGAGGTGACGATTGAGGATTTTGAAATAAGTGCCGAAATCAGTCTACGTGAACTCTCAAAACAATTAAAAAAAGGTTCCTATACTTTCACCGCTGCTTTACGTGTAAAAATACCAAAGACTAAAAATAAAACTAGAGACATTAATATTTTCATATTAAAAGATCGAATAGTTCAAAAATCGATTCAGTTATCATTTGAAAAGAAAAGAAAAAGAAATGAATTATTCCCCCAAATGAGAAATAAAGTAAGTATAGGTTTTCTAAAAAAAGAAAGTAATCTAGATAAATATGGAATACCAGGCGCTGTCAGTAGAGTAAAAGAAAATTTTAAAAACGGATTCTATGTAATGACGGTTGCCGATATTGAGGATTTTTTTACGAACATTGACCTGCAGAAATTAAAGAAAATTATATATTCTCATCTACCAGACGAATCATTAAATTATTTAATTGATCAATGCTTAAGTCCTGATATATTAGACAGCGATAGGTATGGCAAGCAGAATTATAAAAGTATAGTTGCTTCCGGTGTTGCTCAGGGTTCAATTCTATCGCCGATGTTCTCAAATATATATTTGATGGATTTTGATAAAAAAATAGAAGCATTTAAAATTCCTGCAATAAGATACGCAGATGATTTTGCTTTTTTTTCCAAGAATCAAATTATGGCTGAGCAAGAATTAATGAAAATATCCACAGAGCTTTGGGAGTTTTCAAAATTAAAATTCCATCCAAAGGGAAGTAAAAAAGGACCTAAACATTTTCCATTAAAAACAGGATGTTTTTATCTTGGCCTTAGGATGCAGTACTTAAAACAGAGATGGGAAATTAGCCCGAGCGAAGAAAAAATTAAATTAGTTAAATTTAAAATTGAAGAAGTCTTAAGATTTTCAGCAGATTACTCATTAACTCAAAGGATTAACTTCTTAAATCGAAGTATCTCTAGTTGGTATAAAACATACGAAAATAATGGATGTACTAAGAGAATTCTTCACGGAATTTTTGAAGAATTAAGGAGATATTATATTGAAAACCTACAAAAACTTTTAATTCATAAAGGATTTGCTGTTAATAAATTACAGAAAGGTCAGATTGAGTTCCTGGGAATACTCACAAGGAGGAGTCAGCTTAATTCAATAAAAAGAGATTTGTTAAATAGGAGCGTGTCACTTACTGAGAATAATTTACATGAATAGTTTTCTGAGCTTTGTTTCCAGCTGCATCAGTCGCGACTACTTTTATTTCGTTATCTCCGCCTTTGAGTGTTAAGTTATAGTGCCAGCTACCATCAGGATTAATAATTGCCTGGAAGTCATTAACAAGAATAGTATTTTCTCCATTAGTTCTTCCTTTCACCTCAATTGGATTTGCTCCAGAAATATTAGCTCCGTCACTTGGAGATTCGATAGTTATTTCAGGCTCTTTCTTGCTATATTTGACAGTGTATGAGCTTGAAAAATCTCCTTCCTTATCATTTTTCATTGCACGAATTTTTAGAATATTGTCTCCTTCAGTGAGTTTTGGTCGAAACTCGAAGCTTCCGTCAGATCCTACTTCAGATTCATCTTCTCGAGAGCCATTAAGATAAAGTTGAACCGTGAGACCCGCCAGTGAAGAGCCGGTAATTTTTAATTCATCTTTATTAGTGGCTTTTGGTAGTGGGTCCACCTGTGGTACTGGGATAAATCCTTCTTCATCTTTATTTGAAGAATTGTTGTTGGAAGTCGATGACGTGGCCCGTCCCGTGAAGAAGCTTAGGTCGCTTATAAAGGGAATCCCATATTTAAGCAGAATAAAAAGGATAAGGATAATGCCTATTATTGTCAGAATCAATGTCTGAGTAGATTTTTTCTTGGCTTTGTTAGTTAGTCTTGAGCGCTTAGCCATAAGTATATTCTATCACCTTTTATCTTATTGAGCCGAAAGTGAGAGTCGAACTCACGACTTACTCTTTACGAAAGAGTTACTCTACCACTGAGTTATTTCGGCAATTACCACTGCACGATTCATATTTTACCTAAATTGAGTGGTACAGGGCAAATTAAATTTTATAAGCTGCTTCGAAAAATTTGGACATAACAGGAGCCTCACGGTGAAAAATCTTTTTCCAGGATTTATAGACAGGATACTGATTTTCATTAATTTTTAATTTATCGATTTTATTTATTTGTTTTTTCCATTGTTTAATATAAAGTATACCTTTCGTTGTTCGATTGATCTCTTTAAAATATACTTTAATTTGCTTCATAGTCATTTCCTGGAAAGAATTTATATTTATAAATAAATCAATCGATTTATCTGGAATCAATTCTATTTGGTGGGGAAGTAGAAAAATGAAATCTGCTTTTTCAAATTCTTTTGGAAAGCTAGTTTTTTTGTGATCTTGAAGTTTCAAAATCCTACTTTTAGGGAAAATATTTTTTAGGTACCATTCAGCGAGAATTATGGCAGGAGGAATGTCCACCATAATAATCTTCGCTTTAGGAAAAAGATGTTTCATGATGAACATATTCCTGCCATAGCCTCCACCGACTTCGAGGATTGTTTTCGGTTGAATATTTTCCTTCTCAAGTGCCTCCTGAATTGAATAAGATTCTGTAATAGAATTTAGAAGATCTTGATTAAAAATTTTACCTTTCCAGTTAATTAAAAGTGGGAAACCAAGTTTTGGTTCGTTAAGGCGAAGTAAGTTTTTCTTATCAAACTTTTTAATATATTCCCAGTAGAGAACATGATAGTAAATAAATAGCCACCTTTGTCTGTTTTCCATAGGAAAATTTTTGAAAGGCTTTGAAAGTAAAGCAGGAAGGATAGCATGAAGCTTTGTGATAATAGAGGATCTTTTCCAGACATATTGAAATTGCCAATAAGACCACTCGAAGACTAGGAATTGAGAGTAATCTAAACCTTGGCGGATTTTCATTTTCTCAAATCCATCTGCTAAGAAAAGCTGATTATCTTTCTGTCCGATCTCATTCCAGTAGTCCGATGGCTGAAAAACCTTTTCGCTTTTTTGCATTATTGCATTCGCATTGTTAAGAAGTTTTAATCTTTGATTCTCACTCGCTGCTTTCATTGAGCAAATTATATCGATCACAAATTCTAATAGCAATAAGATTATCTTGACACGGCAAATTAAACTGCTATATTGAAACTTATCATGTCTAAAGAATTTACGGAAGATACAATTTCGAGAGCGCCAAGTTTAAGGGAAAGATTAACCAGAGTGATTGAAGATGTGATGGCAGGAGATTCATACGTAATTTTCCCTGAAGGAGGGATCATGCCGGTGAGAGAGCATAGAATAAGTCCTCAAACGCCAGAAATAACTATTATTGACAATACAGTCTAACGTGATATATTTAGAACTATGAGCGCAGAAAAACCATCAGGTGAAACAATTGAAATAGTAATAACCAGAGTTGAGGATATAGTTTCTGGCGTAGACCCAGAATTAGACGCAAGACTAGCAAGAGAGGATAGGGAAGTAGTAGAAGGAAATGCGCATCGAAGTCTGGATGTAACACCAGAAGAATTAGCAGAAATTCGCAGAAAAGATATTGCAGTAGGCGAAGCTGATATTGCTGCAGGGAGAGTAGTTCCGCATGAAGAGGTGTTGGCTATGACAGGGCCTGATGGTTTAATCGATCCGTCTCTTGCAAGTGAAACTTGGCAAAGATATTTAGCGCTAGTGCCAGATTTAGATGATGCATTAACCACAGCGTGGCAGGATCACGATGCTGGTAAAGGTAGAGAATTGCCACCTCAGCAGTAATTCATAATTCTGAACTCATAATCCAAATTTATCCC
>CAZFRF010000006.1:0-3048 GCA_964521295.1 uncultured Gammaproteobacteria bacterium
AAAGTTAGGGTGGGTGGAAAGAGGAACTGCAAAGCAGCTGTCTTGTTGGTGGAACAACAAGACTTGATGGTGATTTGAAGCAGGAGACGACTTCAAATCATATCAACATTTCCACCCGGACATTATTTAGGAGAGGTGAGCTTCTGGTCGAAGCGTTTGCTTCGAAAGCTCATTTTGCAAGAACTCGTAGAAGAGTTCTTTGAATCTATTCATCAAGTCTTTAGCGACGATCACCACTACGGACGTTCTCGAAATGCAAGGCTTCTTAGGAAGCTTTCGCTTTTTCACGACACGCATTTCATGATCTTTTAGTGGAAGCCGCACGATTGAAGGGCGTCCATTAATAAAATCATAGATGGCGCTCTGAGGAACGCAGTCGGGAAGAGCAATATAGTGCTCGTCTTGTTTGGTTGTGAAGACGTGCATCTTGGGACTTTTATTGCTCATCTAAGCGGTCGCTTGAAGTTGGGAACGTTCGCGCCTAATTCGAGAGAATGATGCTTGAACAGCGAGAGTGTCCTCGACTGGGACGCAAATTACGATGTCCGTTGGGCTTAGGGAATAAATTCCTGCATCATGCCGTGTTAGCTCTTGAAGATGCCATTCTTCTGGCGCATCCTTCAAAAGCTCTTTGGCGATATCCGTCACATCATCGAGATCGGGAAGCAAATACCAGCTTCGTTTGTTCCCACCCAGCAGGGCACCTTGGCGTAAGAAGATTGGGCATTTACGACCCGAGCGTCTAACTTTGGCCATCTCGTCTCCTTCCAAGCTGCTTGAATTGATTAGTATTCCTTTTCCTCCTATATAAATGTGCGATGTTTTTTGACCGAAAAAAAAGGACTGCAAATAGTCCTTGTTCAGTTTGAAAACTAAGTGTGATTATACTCTCTATGTTTTGGTTGTTTCAATACCGTTGATTTGCAACTTTTTTCTATATCTAATAAGCTAGAATTATGACCATAAAAAAAAGATCAGAGGGATTTACATTGGTGGAAATATTGGTGGTAGTTGGGATTATAGCCATATTATCTGTTATAACGATTGCCTATATTAATCCTTCGATTCTTTTGAAGAGGGCGAGAGATGATCAGCGTCTCGCAGAGATGAAGCAGATTCAGTCAGCGCTCGAAGCATATAAAGGAGATCATGGAACATATCCTTCGCTTGGTACAGTTGCAACGCCTGCATCAGGCTGGAACAGGCTATCTGCCATAGTTTTAAATAATGTGGGTGGAACCGCGGGAATGACAGCCACTGTCACTTATTTGAGAAAAATTCCAACTGGACCAAATGGCACTGGCTCTAATTGTTTGGGCTATCATTATGCAGTTTCTGCAGATTATAAATCCTATACACTTTTCGTTAATTTGGAAGACGTGAATAGCGATGAAGCGCTTTCTACTAAATCTATTCCAACATATTCAAGTAGTGGAATTACACCTGATGCATATAAAAGTTTTTATTTTACATCTGGTATTTGTAATGGAATAAATAATAAATTCAATTATTGGGTAAATAATCCTTAAGTGATTTTCTTTTTTCTAGCTTTTTCTTCCACTATTCCAAAAAATTGATTTTCCTTAGGTTGAACTGGGGGGAGGTTTTCTTCAATTCCGATAGGTTCTTGAGTTTCGATTAAATGCTGAATAAATTCGACATATTGATCACCTGAAATATTATTCACTACAGATTTTTTGCCAGGAAATATTTCATGCATAACTTGCTGAGCTTCTCGATTTCCTTCTAAATTTGTATGTTCCCAATATTCGTTCCAGGAAACTAGTAAAACCATTTTTCCAGATTGAGAAGCTTTTATAAGATTTTTTCTGAATTTATTTTTATCAAAGTTTATGGTTTTTAAGTCTCCGGCTTTTGAGTATGACGGATTAACTCTAGCTGTGTCACGAGTGATGTGAATTCCGGAGGGGAGTAGATCAAATATTTCATCTGCATATTGATACCAATGTAAGTCGTCGTTAAATGGATTTAGGCTGTCTCCGAAATATGCTTCTAAGTAAGGTTCAAATCCGTATTCTTGTCCAGCATTAAACCACTGCTCTGCAAACCCAGGATTATCGATAATACCTTCCTCGTATTGATTGAAAACAAACATTATAGGCGTAGTATTTTCATCTTCGGTTTTTAGAAAATGTGGGTCACTCAAATAATTTTGTCTTATATATTCTAAGTCACTATCTAATATTTCGTCAGGAATTTTTCCTAAATTCGAGTCAAGTTCATAAATAATGGTGACTTTAAAATCTGGATAAGGATTGTCTGTCCGTTTCATAGAATCTAGGAAAAATTTAAGATATTTATCTCTGACTTCGCCTTGGCGATGCCAAGATAAAATCCCAAAGTCTATGTTGGCATATTTGAGTTCTCTAAGCTGCTGAAAGACTAGTTGAACGTCTTCTTCTGTATATTCTTTTCCGTTAATAGGTTTAGCGCCATCTGCGATATCACCATGCTCCATGATCATATCGCGTTCTCGATGACCATAGATAAATGCACCGAACGTTTGTCCCTCAGCGCGTTCAATAGGGGGACAAAATCTCTCTAAATTGGAGCCTTGCTCCGCAACAATAGAAATATTTGGCTGACCATTTTCATAGCCACAGTCTATGTTTAATGGAATGTCTTCAAAAGTTAAGGGAGCCACGGAAAGAGACGCAGTAAGCGTCGCGGCAGCGAAAGGATGGAGCTTCTCTTTCACAAAATGAATGTAGCAGAAAAAAAAGGAAGTGTCAGTAAGAAAAATATTGCTTGTTACTTTTTGAAGAAAAAGTAACACAAAACTTCCCACACAAGAAGTCAGTCTATTTTTCTTCGTTTGCTCGTCGGGTAATTTCACCCCTTCCTCGTCAAGTTTGCGAGGAATTCCTCTGATGTCGCAATCTACGAAAAACTTAACGCCTTTTGTTCTAAAGTGCGGGGGTATATGAATTGGAATGTTGAGGTGGGAGAATATTAAATATTTGAAAAATAGGTGCCGGTGGGGTTGATCTGCTTATTTGCAGAAATACGCCCACCGGCGGGAATTAC
>CAZFRF010000007.1:0-2548 GCA_964521295.1 uncultured Gammaproteobacteria bacterium
GTAAAAATCGGACAAAGCTCTGTTTCTGGAGATTTACATAAATATAAACTTCATGTAGATTTTCCAGAGATAACTGCTGATCTAGAATTTGAAGGAATCGCCCCATCATTTTCTACTTCTGTAAATCACCCCACGAAACCTGAAGCTTTTGGATGGTTTTGTGCGATTCCCTACGGAAAAGTAAAAGCCAAACTTAAAGATAAAAACGGCGAAAGATCACTTGAGGGAACAGGCTATCATGATCACAACTGGGGATCAGTAAATCTAAGCTCTGTTTGTGATTATTGGTATTGGGGAAGAGGAAATGCAGGAGATTATTCTATGATTTACGCAGTCATGTATTTACCTAAAATCTTAGGAGGAAAAACTTTCTCAACTTTTTATCTTGCTAAAAAGGATAAAATTTTGCTTGAAGACGCGAATCATTTGGAAGTGTCCAAAATAGATATCAGTCCAGTAAAGCCTAAAAAAGGACATTTACCAAACAATTTAAGCTTTAATCTAGTAGGACAAGAATTAGGTGTCGAAATTGATCTCAGTAAACCAAAACTTATTGAATCCCGTGACCCAATTTCCGATGAAGGGAAAATAACTCAGAAAATTACTAAGCTCTTCTCTAGTCCACTTTATGTGAGATTTAATGCAGAATTAAATTTGAAATTAACAGAAGACGGAAAAGAAAAAACTGAAAAAGGAAATGGCCTCTACGAAATCATGATCCTGCACTAAGAAAGAGCCCCGCCTGAAAATCTGCATTTATGCAGAATCACCCGACGGGGCAAAAAATATTAGCTAAATGTTTCCATCCGAGATGCCGTACGCCTCAAGCCATCGTTCTCTTGTGAACCATTTTGGGATATACGCATCATCGAGATGACCTTCTTCTTTAAGCACTTGATATGACCAGACACAGAAATTCTCAGAGCCACGTACGCGACCATTTCTTGTCAGAGGACCATCAGGAATCATTGATGAGTGAGGATAAGGAAGATCCGTCCTGAATCCACCACTTACGGAAAGGTATAGATCATTCAGCTCTAGAAGAGCCGAAAGAATCCTTGCAAGTTTTGCAATTCCATCTTCACTCCGAACAAGATTAGGAGAAATTACCATATCCACGTTCTGTCCTTGAACATAAAAAGGATGCTTTACCATAGACCAAGAACCAAGTATTGATCTAGCAGGATTAATTCCATTCCAAGGAGCATAAACATAATCAACGACACCTTCACCAATGAGTGCGTCAGTGTCACCGTTGATCAAGAAGGCATAAGAATCACGAATCCAATCAGGATGATAAGAAGGCACAATGTAAAGATCGAGACCTTCACCAGGCCTACCTACATTATGCCATCCACGAAAAGCTCTTGGCTTTCTAACTGTAAATGTAACTCGAATATTATCTATCCACGGTCTCTTATCATGAATCTTAAATTTGATTTTAACGGGAATACTCGTAACTGCTCTAGCAATTGCAGTATTCGGATGAGAAACTACAGCATTTACACAGAATACTCCACTTTCCTCAATAAACTTCTTCAGCTCTTCAGCTGAAAGATTAATAAATCTCTCTGGGATCTCTTGATCATAAAGAATGATAAGAGAATTTTCTGGAGATCTTTCTCCTCTATGCTCTGCGACCATCAAGCCACCAAAAACATAAGTTCTCCGATTTACGACATATTCTGAAACGTGACGAGCAGTAAGCCTAAGAACATGCAGCTCTTCTTCCGAAGTTGCATCCGGCAGAACTACTACTCCCCTAATCTGATGATCCATATCCAAATGTAGTTCTGCAACAAAGCGAAAATCATTCATCAGAACAATCTCTGAGCTCGTTAATTCAATACGTTTGCCTATGGGAACCAGCTTCATTTTTCCTCCGTGCTTTATGAAAGTGCAATGTAAATGACAAAGGTCATTTAACTCTGGGGATAATATCATATTTGAGGCTAAGATTCAATCACTATGGGGCTTAATTAAGCTAATTTTATTTTCCGTTTTTCCAGTCCCTGGCCATGAAGCGTGCCTCCTTTCCTGATAAGGCTTGAAATAATTTCTCAAGATTTCTTTTCTTCGCTTCATCACTTTTAAGCCAAGAAAAATATCTTAAAACTTCTTTTTGCCCCCCTGGAGTTAACTTCTCCCAATTTGACTTAGCAACCGGGTTCGCATCAAGTGCAACTTGAAGAAAATCTACCATTTCATATTTAGGTGGAGATTCATCAAATTCTATTTCTATCTTAACTTTTTCTCCAACTATTTCACTAATACTCTTACCAAACTTCAGCCCCGCTGCTTTTGCCATAATTCCATTTATATAGAGCCTCCAATCTCCTTCATATTTAACCAGTCCTTGCTGAAAAGAGGCACTGTTCAATTTTCCTCGTACAGTAATATGTCCCCTATCATTACCTGCTTGCTTGAAGATTTTCTGAAGAATTTCATCTGGAGGTCTTACAAACGGATTTCCATTTATTATTTTTATGGTTTCAGAAAACCTAGACATGTAAAACTACATTAATCCTTCTAAAGGAACTAATTGTTT